>JAUYOV010000005.1 GCA_030697795.1 bacterium | reverse complement strand
ATTAGTAGCTTGAGTATAACAGTTAGAAAGTTTGCCATCTGGCGTAGATATTTTAGCCCAAAGCCCTTCATCCGTATTTTCCACATTAACAACTACACGAACAGGCAAAACGGCTTCAAATGAGACTATTTGTTGGACTTTTTTCATATTTTTAAGTATACCTTACTAAAATACTAATAACTAGAGAGTGGCCAAAGCTAAAATTATTTCTTTTATTTTTGACATACCCAGCTAGACAACTTTGGCAGTTGCCTTGTTATTGAACTTATAATATTTAACCTTTAATAATTCCGCGCTCATCGTTATATATTTTTACACTCTCCCAGTCGTTGCAACTAAGTTCAATTAGTCAAAGTTGTTCTACTGGGCATATTTATTTTGTAAATTTAAAAGTATAAATTATTTTTTTGAATAGAGGTTTTAGATCTTTTGTATTATCTTTGTCATCCTGATCATAAAAATAAATACCGATAGTTCCCCTTATATTGGCCGATTCCCCATCTATAGTAACCTTAGATTTTACACCTCCAACAAAAGAAATATATTCATATTCGTTTCCACTGACTGATTCTTGAGTTACTCCGCTGTGCCCATCTAAAGAAAGATCTTCTTTAGATAATATTTTTTCTCCATCAGATATTGTCCTGCCTGCTAGTTCTTGCGGAGTTCCATCTTCTGGATTTATATATGGACCACAGACAGTCAGCCAAACATTCTCATTATCTTTAGGGGCAAATACTGGACCACACCCCTCTCCTTGAGATTTTCTTTCCCAATCTTTTGGATATTTAAAACTATATCCTCCCATATCATCAATATACACATTCCAATCAGAAACCTGATCTTGATTTTCCGCCGGCGCGTAAGCTGGTTTTTTGGAGAAATAAAAATAACCACCACCCAGTAGTAAAACTGCTAGCACGATAATAACAAGATCTTTAATAAATCCTTTTTGGTTCATAGTTTAATAAAATCAGCGTGCGGGAACTGAAGTTTTTACACGTCGGGCAAAATCTTGGATAATTTCTTTGTTTTCTTTAAAATCGTCAAAACTAAAACCATAAATGTTGAGACGGACAATTCTGCCATTTTTATCGTAATCAATCACCACGTTGCCGTTTATATCGGAATCGGAGCTTTTGGATCTAATAAAATCCATAGAAAGCACTTCGCTTTCTTTATCGTATGAAACCTTGATGTTATTTTTCTTTTTCATGTAGATATTTATTAATCTTGGAAGTATCAATAACCGTTATGATTTTAGCAATATTATCGGTTATTTCCACGGCTACCAATAACAATCTCCGCGTCTTCTTTTTATCAGTATACAGCTTTTTAACTAACCGTCTACCACGCCTATCCGATGCAATTTTTGTTGGAAAATTTAAAGCGTCAACAATCAGCTTTCTAGAAATAGCCCTCTCGGCCATTCTCTTTTTAGCATGAGGCAAAAATTCATATCTCATTTTTTATCCAGGGCCAAAATTATTTAATTTACCACGTGTCTAACACCACAAGTGTTTATAAATTTCCCTCTCGTTCAAATGACATATTCCAACCAAGATTCTTTCTAAACTTTTCCGGTACTTCAAAATAAGTAAATATTGCATCGTTTATCATTACAACCAGTTCGGTAGCATTAGTAGCTTGAGTATAACAGTTAGAAAGTTTGCCATCTGGCGTAGATATTTTAGCCCAAAGCCCTTCATCCGTATTTTCCACATTAACAACTACACGAACAGGCAAA